>NZ_JBANRL010000002.1 GCF_037154015.1 Altererythrobacter aquiaggeris | reverse complement strand
GTCAGCACGATCCCCGCAAGCCCAACCAAGACCCCGCTGCGCGATCCTGTCGCGAGAACCATAAGAATGAAAATGACTATAAGCCCGAAAGCCGCTGCGGCCTTCCAAGGCGAAGCCTCATCGCCAAAGGCCCAAGCAAGCGCCAGAACGCTACCGATTGCCAGAAAGGTAGCGAAATGATTGCGGTTGGCAAAATTGCCGGCCACGGAGCCTGGTGGAGTGTTGATCAGCGGATTGTCGAAATTAGCGCCCGAGAACTGCAGCACGCCGAGCACGGCGCCTGCCCCCACCATCCCCAGCACAAGGACCGCTATTCTCCAGTGCTGCTCGCGGGTCAGGTTGGCTGCAAGAAGCAGGACTGCCGCGGGCACGATCAGCGATGCCAGTGCGTTACCCGTGCCGCTCGGCGAGATCGACAGCGGGCGCCAGGGCTGCTGCGTTCCTGTCAGCACCGCTGCTTCGGTGAAGATGGCACGACCTGGCAATTGCGTCCAGATCGACGGCGGGAGCAAGACCAGTTGCAGGGCTACCAGCAGCGCTGATGTGCCCAGGATGATCGCCGGCTCCTTCACCGCTCGCCAGTCGACCCGCGGCAGCGCCAGAATTGCCACGACGACCATCGACCAGGCGGAAAAACGGACAACGGGCTGGCCAAGCACATCAGCGCGCGAGGCGCCGCCCGCTACCCACAGAATTGCGAGGAAAGCGACGAGCATCCAGAAGGACAGGGACGTTGCGCGACCGGGGGCTGCGGCGGAATGACGAGACATGCGCGGGCGAATAGACAATTCCTTTCTCCACGCAAACCGGTTAATTGTAAACTCTTGATGCCCAAACGCTGCCTTGCCCGTTACACAGCCCGCTCCAGCAACAATTAACAGCGACACACGGGCAGCGACACACCGGCAGAATGCAGTGCTTCGCATAATTGGGCAGCCGGCACCGCTCAAATGGTTTTGCGCGTCAGATTCCGAAAAGTCTTACAGGTGTCCCTCGTGATTTGCGGAGCCAGCGTGACATCCGGAACTTCGAATTGACGCGGGACTTCGCCCAAATTATCCAACCAGACCAGTATCAGCGGCAGCAGGTTGATCTTGTTTTTCTCAAAACCGGGCCGTGCATACCAAATCGACAATCGCTACCCGGTCGCCATCGGGCGTGGAGCAGCATAGCGGGCGGTCAATGCGTATGTGACGAGAGTGACCTTGGCGATGTCGGCCGGAATATCCGCGGCGCCCGCGGTTACTCGGCGGTTATATTTTGAGGGCAAAGCTGAAGGGATTGTCGGTGCGGCACTGAGAGTATAAGCCCGAACCTGGAATTGTCGTGGCGCGCCTTGCGAGGTAGAATGCAAAACACAAAATGACGTTCTTATTTTGCATATTTACTTAATAAATCGACTCAGAAATGCTTGGCAAGATAGTCCCGTTATTTAATCAATATTCACATTTCAAGATATGGCTTAGCCAGTCTTTTGGAATGACGGAGAGCCTGCTGCATGTCCATGTTGGCTTAATTATTTTTTTCGCGACAGCTTTGCTGTTTCAGCGACGTATGCGGTCGCCCATCCCGATTCTGATTGTGTTGGGCTTTGCGATCGCCAACGAAATTGTCGATGCATTAACGCCGGGAAATTCGTCTCCCCAGTGGGAGCCGTTTGTCGATATTTTGAACACCGTCGTGTGGCCCACGCTGCTTTTTCTCCTCGCCAAGCGTCGGATCAAAGGCCAGATTCCAAAATAGCCTGTGATGGGCATGGCGGCGCAGCAAGCCCGTTTACAGCAAACGTTTCATAGCGCGCGATCATCGTGCCGGAGCGGCGCCAGGCAATGCAAAGGTTGCAATAGTCCAAGCCCCGCCAACAAACGGGATAACCGCGCGGACCAAAGTCTGGTTGCGCTTCGCACAGCTGCGTTCCCGAGCTTGCTCTTGCCTTTACTATCGTGGCCCCAGGTTTGACGGGCGACGATAAGCGGACTTGCCTCGAGCCATTCTTGTGAGAGCGAGGCGCGCAGCGGTTAGCGCCGAAGCAACCACCGCCTTGTGCTCGACGGGACCACCAAATCGCGTGGACAGGCACCGTCTGGCACAACTGGCATGGCCATTTCGGCAAATGGACGGCGGATTACCGCCGGCTGAGCTGGTGGATGCTGTCTGGCTTGCGAGGATTGCTGTTCCCAGCGTTCAACGACCGCGGCGCCGGTCAACCCGGCTTTCAAAAGATCGGTAGCACGGTAATCCGGGTGCATCATCTTCCAGCCGGCGCTGCAGCGGGATACCGCGTTTAACACGTTGGGCTTCAAGTCTAAAGAAACGGAAACGGGCCGGATAACCGTCGCGGCTGATCCCGCCGCGTGTGAATTTCGGGATTGAAGCGGACGAAGTGAGGTGTCATCGGCACCGTGATCTAGCAATCAAACCGCGGGCCAGCAGGTCGATGGCTTGAGGTGCGCCGATTATCGCAGCTATGACAGCACGGTAATCTACACTAATCACGAGTATGATCTGGTTTGGCACCACCCGTAGAGCAAGATTGTGGACCTGGTCAGGGAATTCGGCCCGCGGCTGGCCAATGGCAATGTCGGCACAGCGTCCAACCACTGATCGCGCTTGTGGTCCATACGATGCCGGTGCAATCGGTAGCTTATCGCATTGTTCGCGCCGCGAGAACACGTGTCGACCAGCGGTGCAATCTATGCAAATCAGGAACCATGGCATGATTTTTTATCGCGTGATTGAGGATATTCGTTGATGGCGAGAAAAAAGCACAACGTTTCTTCTTCTCGTGTCCGCAATGCAATCGCTGGCGACCTGCCGGACGTAGTTCGGGTTCACCAGATCGCTTTCAAGGGTTTTTTCCTGGACCGGATGGGGCCTCGGTTTCTTCGTGCCTATTATAAGGCGATCATGCGTTACGATGCGGCGATATTCCTGGTAAACTCTGACGATGCGGATGCGCTGGATGGTTTTGCTGTAGGGTTTAGGGATCCCGAAGCATTCTATAAACACTTCCGATCCCTGCGGCTGCGTCTGCTGCCGATCATCGCGCTATCTCTCCTGCGTCGTCCCTCGCTGCTTGTCGAGATAGCGCGCAACACAGGTCGCATATCGGCGGCCGGAAAGGGCAATACGAGTGTTGTGGAGCTTTCTTCGATCGCAACAAGTCGGCTTGGGACAGGTGTCGGATCGAAACTGCTGCTGGCGTTTTGTGACCAGAGTCGGCGTCTTGGAGCCAGTGAAGTCACGCTGACCACAGACCGCGACGACAATGCTCCGGTGGTCGATTTTTATCTTCGCCATGGTTTTGAGAAACGAGGAACTGAGCTACGCGGCGCGCGGGTTCTGGAAGTGATGACGTGCGATCTTTCGATCAACAAATGAAGCTCAATCCCGAGTGAATGACTTGAGCTGACTGCTCATGGCCACAGGAAATACGGCTGCTTCCACCCACCTCTGAGCCGTCCGCTGGTCTGTTCTGGCGGGCGCTAGTTTTAACCCGAATGGCACGATCAAGATGGCCGCGGCTGTGCGAAGAATACAGGCAATGTCGCTCAAGATATTGGCGCGCTCGAGATAGGCACGCTCAAGCGCCAGCTTGGCAGGCAACACCCGCTCGACATAAGATTCTTCCGGGCGCAACGGGTCAATTAGTTCCTCGCCATAGCTGTAGCCGAAAAGAGCGCCCACGCTGGTCAAGCCGGGCGCAACGCGGAGTGTTTCACGCATCCAGCCGGAATAATGCGTGGCCACAATAATATCCGACTCCGGTCGAGGTCCGACGATCGACATTTCGCCCCGCAGAATATTCAGAAGTTGGGGGAGCTCGTCAATTTTCAACAGGCGGATCGTTCGCCCGAAGGGAAATATGCGACTGTCTCCGGGCGACGTGATCTCGCTTTGCCCAGCCGTCCCCACCGTCATTGTCCGGAATTTTACCATCCGGAAAGGTTTACCACCTCTCCCGATACGGGTCGCATGATAGAGGATGGGACCAGGAGACGAAATTACGATCCCGATCGCGGCGAGCACCCAGAGAGGCGCCGAAAAAATAAGCGCGAGGCCCGAAAACAGGATGTCGAACAGCCGTTTAGCCATTGCAGGTTACACTGCGGACCGTTTGAATCACCTCATCCTGCTCTTTGTTCGTCATTGCCATGAACAGGGGTAGCGACACGCACCGGTCGAAGTAGGTATCCGCGGCTGGAAAGCTGCGGCCTTCGCAATATGATGACCAAAATTGCATCTGATGAAGCGGGCGGTAATGGACCGAAGTGCCAATGCCGCGCTCGCGCAGGGCAGCGATCAGCTCGTCGCGGTTCACCTTCGAGTCGGAGGCAACCTGGACGATGTAAAGGTGCCAGCTATGCGTGTCGCCTGGCGCAGGGTGAGGCGGCAAGATGAGCGGCAAATCGGCAAAGGCGGTGTCGTAACGCGCCGCCAGTTCAGTCCGGCGCAAAGCGAAATCCTGGTGGCGGGATAATTGTACGCTGCCCATCGCCGATGCAATATCGGTGAGGTTGTATTTGTAACCTGGCGCAACCACGTCATACATCCAACTTGCACGCGGGTCGCTGAAACGATTGAAAACGTCGCGATCGATACCGTGCAGCCGCATGATGCGCGCGCGGCCGGCGAGTTCTGCATCGCGCGTCACCAACATCCCGCCTTCTCCGGTCGTCATGGTCTTGTTGGCATAAAAGCTGAATGCCGTGACATCGGCGCCCGTCAGTCCGACCGACTGGCCCTGATGGCTTGCGGGCAGGGCGTGAGCCGCATCGTCAAGAATCTTGAGCCCATGACGATCGGCAATTTCGCGCAGTGCAGTCATGTCGCACATGCGCCCCGCAAAATGGACCGGCATGATGAGGCGCGTGCGCTCGGTGATAGCGGCTTCAGCTGCTTTCGGGTCGATGCACAGCGTTGCCGGGTCGCAATCTACGAACACTGGAATGCCCCCGACATAACGCACGACTTCGGCGGTTGCGGTAAAGGTCAGGGTCGGCACGATAACCTCGTCCCCCGGTCCGATGCCGAGCGCATCAACCCCGAGATGCAATGCAGCTGTCGCGCTGTTGACCGCAAGCGCATGAACCCCGCCACCAATCGTTTCCGCGAACTGCTCCTCGAACTCGCCGGTCTTGGGACCGGTCGTGAGCCAGCCAGACTTCAGACACTCGACGACCGCAGCTATCTCTTCGTCGCCGATTGATGGCTTAAAAAACGGGACGGGCATTCTTCCTCCTGAAATAGCGGTGCGCAGCCCGGTTGGGCGCCGCCGCCGCTTAACGGCTGGCGCCATGAATGACTAGGTGCTGCGTTGCACTTCGGCACGCGGACCACTGCGGAACCGCTCAATTATGCCGATTGTGCCATCAATGCCGCGGCGAAAGGTCATTCGTCGGTCGTAAAAGGCGCGGGCCCGTTCACCCATCTCCGCCCTTCCCGCAAAGCCCAGATCTGCCAGCGTGCGAATTGCCTCGGCCAGGGCCTGCGGATTCTCTGGCTCCACCACAAGTCCGGCCTGGGCTTCGGCCACCAGATCGGCCGCATTCCCCTCGACAGCCATCACAATGGGGCGTCCCGCATATAGGTACGCTTGGGTCTTGGACGGCACGGTGATCGCGAAGAGCGGGTCACGGGTCAAATGAACCAGTAGCGCACCGGCTTGGCGGAGAATATTTTGGACCTCGTGTAGCGGCACGCGGGGCAGGAAGCGCACATTGCCGATCTCCTCGTCTGCGACGCGCGCCTTGAGCCGCTCAAGATCGACGCCGCCGCCCATGAAATAGATTCCGATATCAGGGCGCTCCGCCGCCAGTGCCTTTGCCGCATCCAAGACGGAGTCAAGTTGCTGTGCCGCGCCCATATTGCCAGCAAAGAGTAGAGTAAAGCTGTGCTCAGGATCGAACGGCGAAGCGGCGGGCAAGGCCGCGGCGGCGCCGGCCTTTGCTTCGAGCTCATCTGCCCAATTGTAAATAACGGTGATTTTCTCCGCCGGCACGCCGCGTTCGATAAGCGTATTGCGAAACCCGGGCGAGAGAACAACGATATGATCCACATGACGGTAGAGCATCTGGCAGAACCATTCGACGACCGCGATCAGTTTGCCGTTCTGCATCATCCCGGCAGCGCCCAGCGAATCCGGCCACATATCCTGAATGTCGACTACCACCGGCACGCGCTTGATCCATTTGATTGCAATGGCAGCGAGCCCCGCTGTCAAGGATGGGTAGTAGACGTAGATCAGTTCCGGGCGACGGCGGAAAAGCAGGTACACGAAGGATGTGATCGTAAAGCTTAGATAGGATAGAATGCGCCGTACTGCGCTGCGGTCATGTGAGGGATAAGTCATAAGGCGCACTACCCTGAGGTCATCTTCGGTTCCCCTGGTCATTGGTTGCATCCTGTATCCGTCATAGACCCGGCCGCCAGGATAATTGGGAAAACCCGTGACGACTTCAACATCGTAACCGGCTTCGCCCAAACCTTTGGCGAAGCGATCGCCCTTAAAGGTTGGCTCAGGCGTGTAGAGTTGAGTGAGGTAGACAATATCTCCGGATGTCTCAGGGCTTTTCAAGAGTTATTCTCCTTGTGACTGCGTATCTCCACTCTTGAGCGATCGCCCTTCGCCCTTGGCGGCCTCGGAACCAAAATTGCGCCGATGTTGCCATTGCAGCAAAGAACTCCGGACGGCCATATGTTTGCAGTCTCACAATTGCAAAATTGGATCGATGATCGGCAGAGTGAAAGCGGAGCGTCGCACAGCGTGTCCTCGTTACAAGCTGCGAAAACGCTTTGCCCTTTGCCATCCGATTTGGCTGAGATCGGTCACCTTGACCTATCTCTGGTTCGATTTAGCCGTCTCTCCATGAAAGATCAGTACGTGGATAGAGCGAACACGCGTCTTGATCTTAACGAAATGTCGATCACCAACTTGCGGCCAGGCAGTTGCAAGACAATTCTCACGCGCAAGTTGGTGCCAACGGTTCCCGCTAAATCCTTTGAACCTCAGCTGCACCGCAGAAACGCCACGGGCATCAACCGCAGAAGTTACCCTGTCCAGAATAGCCTCTGCAAGCGTACGCACCATTCAATCTGACCACCTGCCGCCAGAAGCTGCGTAAATTGTATCACCGCCACGAAGAGAGCCCTAAAAAATCAGACCGTGTGAATACCGCCCTAAACGCGATCGCGACTAACGAACGTCGAAATCGCGATTGAATGATTCTTGACGGAACTGACCGTCGCCCTTCTCGCCGGTGACCAGAACGGTCAAAGCATTTTGATAAGGCATAAAGGCAATCCGATTTGCGGGTATGAAAATATTCAGCATAGAAAAGAAGATGCCTAAAGCAAAAGCAATAGGTCGAGCCAACAGACGCAATGGGAGGTCATCCCGAGCCAGGTAGATGGAAAATAGCAAGAACATTTCATACGATATACGGTCTCGAACAACATCGAGCGAGTAAGTGCAGAGACACATGATCGCTAAGCCAAGAATCATTCGACGATGAAACGTTACTCTGTTATCTAGTTTTTGACCAATAGGGCCTGAAAGCAACGCAAAGCCCGCAATAAACGCCCCCAGAATAATAAAATAGACTTGCCACCAACTGATCTCTTGGAATGCTTCGTCGAGGCCATACCAAACAACTCGACTGGCAAGAAGGTCCGGAAGATAGTTTGAAACCAAGGGTATCGCGAGAATGCCGCCGATCCCGATAACCGACATGAAAATTACCATCATGGGCGTAGGCAATTTAGAGGGACGCGCAGCCGCGTACACTAATGCAAGGATGTAAAATAATGTGCTGACATGCACGCTCACCGCGAACACCGAGAGCGTCAGCATCAATTTCCAACGCTTGTTTAACGCAGCTACGATGGCAAAATTGAAAATTGACAATGCGAAACATTGCCTGATTGTAGAGAACATTAATGTAAGAAGGAGGAAACTCGACGCAATCGAAATCGCGAGAGCAAAATTTCGAACCCCTAGCGCCCGACTTAATTTATACACCGACAATAGAAGTGTTGCAGTAACCAAGGCTTGCAGAAATTCGTATTCTGGAAAAATCTGCCCCGCTGCACCAGATACGATCAGCCAGCCCATCTCTATTTGAAATGTCTGAGAGTATAAAATTATACTTTCTAACGAGAAATCATCAGAAAGCAATTCGAAGGCACGTTTGTAAACGGGCCAGTCAAAACCGGTCTCATAGCGAAGCCCGACAAAAAGGAACACGACAACGCAAAACGCGATTTGCATCCGATTTGATTTTATTATGGACGCAATCGCGAGCGTCACTGACCAGAAAATGAGATAAATAGTCATGCGATTTACGGATAGCCCAATTTCGCTGGAAAGTTCTCAACGCTTATCATACTTGGTTCGAGGGTGGTCCCGTAAAGACAACGGCCTTGTATGGCAAATGCCAAGCGCGGTTCAAAGCGGGTAAAGTAGATCTAATATACGCCGCACCTGTTCGCGGGGGCCCTTGTGCGCCCGGACAAAATCCGACGCCATTGCGCCCAGCGCATTGCGTGCGTTGGCGGGCATACTGATAGCCGAGGTGATTGCCGCGCAAATGCCCGCGGCACCTGAAGAATGAATGGGTAAATAATGCCCGTGGTAGTCTTCAGGAATGCCGGGTAGATTGTACATGATTACTGGCCGTCCTGACGTGAGATATTCCATTATCTTGGACGGGAAGCTGTAACGTACGAACTCATCGTTACCATTACGCGGATTGATAAGAAAATCAGCTGCCCTTTGCAGTTCCAGGGCCCGCGACCGATCGACCTGGCCAAAAAATACAATGCGAGGATCAGCTTTTGCGGCCGCCGCCACAAAGCTGGCACCTTCGCCTGCCCCGCAGATCCACAAGGCAGCCTCGGGAGATTCGACTTGCTGGAAACCCTTCACGAGCTCTTCGATACCATAGCGGCGGGCCAGTGTTCCGGTGTATAAGAAGGTTTCCCCTCGGCCATCGTTCGCAGCAGCTTCCGCGCCGCGATGGCTCAAGGACGCGATGCCTTCGACCACCACGGCTTTTTCCGGGTCGATATCAAGGCGCGAAACCATTGCCTCCGTTAGCACGACGAATTTGTCGAAATATCGGATCAAGTGATAAAAAAATACCTTATTGAAGCCGCCGAATATTTTATGAGTTAACCCCATCGCACCCATATATTCAGGTAAGTCTAGTACGATAATCGCAAGCTGGCGACGCGAGAACAGGCGACCGACCAACACCGCCGCAAGCATGAAGGGCACATGAGCAGAATAAACCAGAATCGTGTCGGCATCACGGGCTTGTTTCGCACTCAAGCCCAGCATCGATGCAAATATTCGCGCGGGATAGCGGATCAGCGAAACATTTGAGAAGCCGCGGCCATCGATCGACACTCCATTTTCGGAATCGTGCACCCTTGGAAACCATGGTTTCTTGAACGATGAGGGCCATGCGCTGACGAACGGTAGATTGACGACAACTGCCTCGACGTCGTCATTTTTTGCCAAACCGGCAATTACGTTCTTTTGGTAGGCATCCGCCGCGTTTTGGATCACGCCGATGGAGTTTCGTGTAATGTAGGAGTGCTGCTTGCGTGGGAATACACCGGCAAGGAATGCAACCTTACGTTTTTTGATCACGACACGCTCTTGAATGGCGTGTCGCCAGCTTGATCGGAACGGACCACAAAGCGGGCGAGGAAAAAAATCGGAAGGCTGATTAGCAACGAATATAAAAGCGCATCGACCAGCGGAAGAACCCATGTACCAACTCGCGGGAGCAGGACCCATTTCATTCCAATTGCCAGTGGTACAAACAGACCCCAAGCTACAATCTGCGGTTTAACTTGACCGGCGGCATTCAGGATCATGTTAAATGGGGCGGTGAGAGCGGTCACTGCCGAGAAGATAGCAAGTCCGGCAACAACCTTGTGCTGTCCAGAAAAGGAACGGCCCATCCACAAGTGTAGAATAAAGTCGATCCCGATTGTCAATATCGCGCCTGCTGCAGCTACAGCCAGAAAACCCAAGGCCGCCATAAGTAAAGCGTTGCGCCATACCCACGTACGATCGCCGCTCGTGATAGCTTCGCCGTATATGGTCCACAGAGGCATCGCGATCGTTCCGGCGATCAACGTCAGCAATGTGCCGATACGGGCCGGGATTGCATATAGTGTCACCGCGGCTTCACCCAGCCGCAGAGCAATGAGAATGTTATCGGCGTTCATCGATGCCGCCGTCAGAATAGCCAAGATAAAGAATTTCCAACCAAGTCCCATAAGATCAATCGTCGCCCACATTTTGATATCCGTAGGTTTCGGACGTTTTTCCTCCTCCCTCCACAAGGTCCATACCGTGGCTGCCAGCATCGTCAGGGGGCCGACAATAACATAGGCGAAAACTACCGCAGAGGTCGACAAGCCTGCACGTATCGCAGTGAAGGCCACCCCTACTGACAGCAATGCCCCGATGACCTGCCAGACATTTGCAGCGACGATCCGATTTGTTGCGTAGAAGATACGATAGATAATCGATCCCGGAATACTGAAGGCAAAAGCGATCAATGTTACGCTGTAGATCGGTGACAGCGTGTTCGAGAGATAAAGAAGACAAATCAACCCGATCAAAGATGCTATGATTGCAACTATTAGAAGCGCAGCAAAACTGCTCGCAACGTAGGAACGAAACGCGCTCATATCGTTTTGTGCGTGTGCAGCGGATAGCCTCGTAAGCAGCCCTGATCCTATGCCGAGGTCCGCAAACTGAATGAAACCTGTGATGGCGATTGCGGTCATCCAGACACCGAACTCACGTACACCCAGATAATCGAGCATCGCGGGCATAACCAAGAAAGGGGCGATCAAAACCGACACGCGCCCTCCAACGCTTCCGACGACAGAGCGAAACAGGAGGTTGGCACGCGTCATTGTGTCTCTTCGGGAACGGGATTTGGCATATTGAAAACTGAGATCGGAATCGCCGACTGTATCATGGCGCGCACGGAAAAATCGGTGCAGGAACTTACATCGAGGTCAGTATATTCAGGTCTGGTCATAATGATGAAGCGAGCTTGTTTGGCTTCCGATCTGAACAAGCAAATCAATTCAAGTCATTTGGACGTATTCCGTCCCAGCTGTTGGACAGTCGTGCCGTCCCAAGGATCAGGCTGACCACGCGCTCGGAGGTGTTGGTCACGGTGTAATCATCAGGCACCGGATGCGCGATGCCCAATTCTTCGCGCTCAGCGAACATCCGGGTCACCGCATCGACACCGTCAAGAATCGTGTCGCGGTTCAGCCCGGTCATGATCAGACAGCCGACGTCCAGAGCCTCCGGGCGCTCGATCGCATCGCGCGGCGTGATCGCGGGGAAGCCCATCATTGAGCTCTCTTCGGCGATGGTTCCGCTATCGGACACGGCGCAGAAACAGTGCTTTTGCAACGCGTTGTAGTCGTGGAACCCGAACGGTTTCATATATTGCACGCGCTCGTCGATCGGCGCTTCAACAATGGCCTCAAGCCGCTTCCGTGTGCGAGGATGGGTTGAGATGATCACCGGCATATCGTAATGGTTTGCCAGAGCGTTCAGAGCTTCCAGCAATTGACGGAGCCGATCGCTGCTATCGACATTCTCCTCGCGGTGCAATGAGACAATAAAATAGCCGCGCCGCTCCAGACCCAGCCGGTCGAGCACGTCTGATGCGCCGATCTGATCCTGATAATGATCGAGGACTTCTCTCATTGGCGAGCCCGTGAGATAGATTCGCCGATGGTGAATCCCCTCTGCAAGCAGGTGCCGGCGGGCGTGCTCGGTATAGACCAGGTTGAAGTCCGAAATGTGATCGACGAGCTTGCGGTTGGTTTCTTCTGGCACGTTGCGGTCGAAACTGCGATTGCCGGCTTCCATGTGATAGACGGGTACCTTCATGCGGCGCGCCATTATTGCGGAGATCGCCGAATTGGTATCGCCGAGTACGAGCACGGCGTCGGGATTCTCCTTCCGGATCACCCTTTCGCTTTCGGTCAGAATTTTTCCCAGCGTTTCGCCTAGCGTACCGCCGCCGGTGCCGAGGAAGTAATCCGGCTTCCGCACCCCGAGATCCTCGAAGAACACCTCATTGAGTTCGAAATCGTAATTTTGCCCTGTGTGGACAAGCACGTGATTGGTAATTGTGTTAAGCCGTGCCATGGTGCGCGACAGGCGGATGATCTCGGGACGTGTGCCGAGGATCGTCATCACTTTCAATTCGCTCATTTCTGGGCTCCGAAGACCGGATCGGCATAAGTGTCGGGGGCAGCTGGGTCGAAAACAGCGTTTGTCCAGAACAATGTCAAAAGCGGCGTGTCCCCGACGTTCACGATATGGTGGGTGTGCAGGGCCGGCATGTCGATTGCGGCTGGCGCATCGCCAGAAACGCGAAATTCGCTGACCGTCTCGCCGAGCACCGGGCGAATTCGAATTATCGCTTCACCCTGAACGACCAGGAAGCGCTCGACCTTGTCGAGATGGAAATGCTCTCCCCGGGTGATTCCGGGATGGGTCCAGCTTAGGAACGTCTGCCCCCCCCCGCCGCCGCGTGTGGCTTCGAACAGCATGCCGCGCTGGTCGCTGTTGAGCTTTAGCATTCGCGGATAACTGTCCGGATAAAGGGCAGATCGATAGGTGTTGAACAGCGCTAAAGTAAAGGGGGCGCTCAGGTCGGGAAACAGGTTAGCGCTATAGTTGTCGTGCATCCGACGCAATTGTTTGAACAGCCCGGCCACCGGGATCGAACGCCCCGGCGGTGCCAATTGGCCCGCTACCCCGTTCTTGCCCGCATCAATGGCGATCTGCGCCGCCTCCCCGGCGTGCAGCAGTTGAACTTCCGCCGCGGCATTGATTTCGGGTTTTTCGCCATCAATGATCCTTCTGATAAAGGTCGCGGTGACATTGTTGTAATCGGGTTTGGCCCCCTCGCCAAAAATGTGCGGCAGGACAAGATCCGTGTAGCGCAGCCCGGACGCGGCGATGGCTTCGCCCGCGATCCGCTTGCTGTTGCCGTACACACTATCATTTGCGGCGTGGGTCGAATTGGCGTAGACGACATGGGGAGTCGCCCCGGCCGCAGCACAGGCCGCGACAAGGCGCCGGGCTATATCCGGGTTCCCGGCGGCCACATCGGCATCGCTCGCTCGGTTGACCCCCGCAAAATGAAGCACCAGCTCTGCACCCCTGAGGGCGGCGTCAAGAGCTGTGTCATCGTCGAAATCCGCATGCCCGAGCAACACCAAGTCGTGCGGTTCGGGCAGTGACCGGAACCGAGCAGCACAATTCTCCGCGTGAAGCCGAACTGCAGCATGGTGTCCAATCAGGCCGCGAGCGCCTGTGATGACTACCTTCACGATTTGTCTTTCTGCCAGAGATCTAACTCGCGGCGAACTTCCTCAAGCGTCAAAAGCAGCGCCTTCACCTCTTCAACCGAAAGCCGCTGGGTGTTGTGCGAATGATAGTCCTCATGCTGGGCCGTCTTCTGATCTCCCTCGCTGAAATACGCCTGATAGTTGAGATCGCGCGTATCCATGCGGATACGGTAATAATCACCCATGTCGTCGCTGCTGGCAAGTTCCTGAGCGCTGGCGAGTGTTTCGTATAGTTTTTCGGCGTGACGCCACCCGATCACTTCGACGGGATGGTCGGGGCGATCAAATAGCTCCTTTATCGCTGTCACCAGATCGGCGATCGTCGAAGCGGGTGCCTTGCGGATAAACAGATCGCCCTGCGCAGCGTTCTCAAACGCGTGATGGACCAGCGAGACAGAATCCCGAAGCGGCATCAAGAAGCGCGTCATCTCTGGCTCGGTTACGCTGATAGGGCGACCCGATTTGACTTGATTTATGAACAGTGGAATCGCCGATCCGCGCGAGCACATGACATTGCCATAGCGCACCATCGAAACCGTGGTCGGAGAATCTGGTTCGAGCGACCGCGATATCGCCTGTGCCACTTTTTCCATCATCGCCTTCGACATACCCATGGCATTGACGGGAAAGACAGCCTTGTCGGTCGACAGGCAAACTACACTACGGACTCCGGCATCGATAGCAGAGCGGACAACATTCTCGGACCCGATTATATTGGTGCGAACCGCTTCCATCGGAAAGAATTCGCAGCTCGGCACTTGCTTGAGGGCGGCAGCGTGAAACACGCAATCGACACCGGCGATTGCGCGTTCGACGCTTTCGCGATCCCTGATATCTCCAAGGTAGAACCGCACTCGCGGATCGCGCAATTCGTTGCGCAGCGCGTCCTGCTTTTCCTCATCGCGGCTGAGAACCCTTATCTCGGCTACATCCCTAGCGAGCATGTCGCGCAGCATGGTTTTGCCGAAGGAGCCGGTGCCCCCCGTTATGAGCAGTTTGTCGATAGTCATGCGTTTCCTGCGGATAAATATAATGGCAGCGCCTAGAATTTGATATCGGTGATCCGGGCGATTCGAACGATTGCGTCCTTCTAACTATTTCTTTCGCGACCGTCACCGCCAATAGGGCAAAAAATTTTCGGCAGTTATCGACAGCAATTCAGCAAATTAACAGCTGCAAAGGTAGGGCGCGCTGGCTAGGCTTGATCGCCGCAATTTACTTGACCGGCGATTATAGCTGGCCATTGCGGTATGTTAGCTTGTGTTTCTCCAAGTGCACTTTGGGATTAAGAACTTTTAATATCGGGAATTTTTACAGACTGGGTGCCCCCTCACCCGCTGCATCGGGCAACTCAGAATTTAAGCCAGATAAATCGCGTCAGACTTTACACATGAACAGATATAATAAGCGACATGGTAACTGGCTTAAAGCCAGTTCAAGCATATTCAATTTGGCAGGAGTGCGCGGCTTTTCAATGTGGTCGGCTTCGACAAAGTCGACTCATTGGCTATGCGATTGCACCGGGGTTTCATAAACTGGCGGCACGATTCGTGTGTTGACATGGCATCTCGATGGCTAAGAAGCAGCTTGAGCCAGCCTCCTGGCGTTAGAAATCAGCACTGCCTGGTTGATTGCCTAATCGAAACGGATCATTTTGCTGCGGGTTATTTGGAGGACCTTCAAACTTGAAGTCTCCGCCGCAAGCAAATCTGTGAATTGTAGCGAGATGGCTTCATATCTGAGGATCCTCTCAATGTTGACGCACATTCGGGACCGAAATAAAGGGTTCCTCTGTGGAGACCCAGAATCTTGTTGCCAGGGCTTGTCGGCCGATGCAACGGGGTACAAGGGCAATGCTGTTCTTAAATGTCAGGTTATCAAGCGTTAAGCGCAAGGCAACTGCGAATAGGTACTGATGGCTGAACTCTGGACTTCGACTTTTTCTTACATGATAGACGCCTTGCGTCGGCTCGTACAATTGGGTCGAGGTACTAAGACCGCCTTGCTCTTAAGCGTGGACGCGGTTCTATGTGTCTTATCAGTATGGATAGCTTTTTCTCTTAGGCTCGGTGTTTGGGATTTGTGGAGCCCTGGCGTAGCGACGGTTATTTTCTCGAGCCTTGGAACTTGGCTGCCTGTCTTTGCATACCGGGGAATTTATCATTCGGTGATGCGTTTTGTCGGTTCACGCACGATGTTTGGTATCGCTGTATCGTGCTTGATCATGTCGGCCATACTGTCAGCAATTTTTGTTGCCATTCCAGCGCCCGGCGTGCCTCGCACCATTGGTGTACTGCAACCTATGGTCTTTGGGGCTCTGCTGGTAATCAGCCGCCTTTTTGCGCGTTACGTGTTATTCGACCTATTGAACAAGCGAGATTTTGACGGTCCGCCAAGCAAAGTTCTTATTTTCGGGGCGGGGTCCTCCGGCCGCCAGCTTGCAAAGTCCCTCACGCACGAGCCAGGGATGGTTTTGCAAGGCTACGTCGATGACGACGCACGTCTGGCTGGCCAGCATCTGGACGGGGTCAAGATTTACAAAAACGAGTATCTCGACAGACTTGTCGAGCGGCTGCAGATTGATACTGTTCTGCTCGCTATACCGAGTGTGTCTCGAACGCAGCGGATGCGGATCGTCCGTCGATTTGCCGAAATTCCGGTTCATGTGCTTACCCTGCCGACAATTGGTGACCTGGTCGACGGCTCGGTATCGACGGAGAGCCTTCAAGAGATCGAAATTACCGATCTCCTCGGACGCGATCCAGTGCCCCCCAACCATTTGCTGCTGCATAAGACCATAACAGACCGTGTGGTGATGGTAACAGGAGCGGGCGGATCGATCGGAAGTGAGCTTTGCCGCCAAATTTCTGATCTAAACCCTACTGCAATTATTCTGGCAGAGATGACAGAGCACTCTCTCTATCTAATCGAAAGCGAACTGAGAGAGGCGCAGCAAACCGGCGCGATAAACCCTTCAACCGCCATCCACGCCGAACTCGCCAACATCTCGGACCGCCTAAGCGTTTACCGCCTGTTCGAACGGTGGTCGCCTGATACGGTGTTCCACGCCGCGGCATACAAGCATGTGCCACTGGTCGAAGAAAATGTGATCGCCGGCCTGCTGAACAATATCTTCGGAACGCTGCAGTGCGCGCTTCAGGCAAAGCGGGGGGGTGTGAAGCACTTCATCCTGGTGAGCACGGACAAAGCGGTCCGGCCGACCAATGTAATGGGTGCCAGCAAGCGCGTTTGCGAGCTTGTCTTGCAGGGTCTGGCCGCGGAAAAGAGCAAGACGCGTTTCGCGATGGTGCGGTTCGGGAACGTACTGGGCTCCAGTGGTTCGGTCGTTCCGCGCTTCCAGCGACAGATTAAGGAAGGCGGGCCGGTTACCCTTACTCACCGCGACGTTACACGCTATTTCATGACGATCCCGGAAGCGGCCCAGCTCGTGATTCAGGCGGGCGCCATGGCAGAAGGGGGCGACGTCTTCCTGCTGGATATGGGTAAGCCTATCCGCATCCATGACATGGCCCGGACCATGATCCATTTATCCGGCCTTTCGGTCCGTGATGCAGAGAACCCCGATGGCGATATCGAAATTCGCGAAGTGGGGCTTCGCAATGGCGAGAAGTTGTACGAAGAACTTCTTATCGGCGGCGCTGCTCAACCCACCTCGCATTCCCGCATCATGCGCGCTGTGGAACAGCACCTGACCTGGTCTGATCTGATGGAACAGCTCGACCTGATGGAAAATGCCCTGGGCGATGGTAATCGCGGCAAAGCTTTGGAAATACTATGCACGCTTGTACCCGAGTACAATGGTCAGCAGGCTATCCGCTCGCACGTAGCCTGACCCCGTTGATCTGCAGGTGGCGGCGAACATCATAAGGTTCTGTTAGCCGTGGTAATTGGGTGAGCTTTGCGAGTTACCGGATTACCCACCACTAGCTGTTGTTACGGCTATAAGCGAACTTT